>NZ_CP114213.1:0-4026 GCF_056673325.1 Enterobacter cloacae complex sp. HYC080_NIDB
TGACTGATCTGAGAGATGGACATTGGATGCCCTTTTCTCTTTGGTTGCGTTAAACGCGCTATCTATATCACCATGGCTTGCGCTTATTTCTACATCTTCTGAATCTCCATGACCACGCGGAATATGGTGTGTCTTAGTAAATCCCAGATTATAGCCTGCTTGCGAATTCGGGAGCATGCGACCAATCCCCACTGTTACATTGTTCGCAGTATCTAGGTACATGTTATTGCGTGCACCTTCATGATGTATAATGTTATTAATGACAGCAGAAAGATCGACAGAATTAATATTCTTCGTACCTGGGACAGTTATCGGGTGTCGGCCAGTGATGAGACCAAAGGATGCAGTATAAGATGAACCACTACTATTATCATGGCCACCATTACCACCACCGTTAAAACTACCTCCCGAACTTCCAGAGCCGCTATGACCATCATTGTAGGGGTCATTTGGTCCCATGTGACCAAAACCACCGACAGTACCGCTATTTAACTCTGTACTCATAAAATTATCCTCTTTGACTTTTAAAAACAGCAAAAACTGTATTTATAACAATGTGTTTATACCACACCGTCAACAGGTTTTTTGTGTATTTTTCACGCCTCACGGGCAGCCTCAGACCTTTTGTGTTAAAACAGTAATATGTTCTGCTGTTACAATACGGTACACACAGGAGACACTGTCACTTTTATGGCATGGCACACAGTTCAAGAGACACTGAAATTAACAGGAAAGTCGCGCTCGCAATTATATCGTGACATGGCTAAAGGCCTTGTCAGCTATCGCACAGGAAAAAATGATCGCCGGGAGTTCGAGACCAGTGAACTGATTCGGGCCTATGGCGAGCTGCGCACTTCTGAGACACCAAAAAGGCACAAGGAGGGACACTCCAAATCTGTCGTTAGCCAGGTGGAAAATGCTCAGCTAGACGTCATTCAGCAGAAACTGGACGCTCTGCAGCAGACTGTTACCCTAATGCTTGAAGACAAGATGGCGCGGGAAGCAGAAAACCGCCTGCGAAATGAGGAGAGGGAACAACTACAGGCCGAAATTAGCCGTCTGGCTGACGCGCTGGCACAGGAAAAAAAGCGGGGATTCTGGTCGCGGCTGTTTCGCTCCGGTTCAGAGTAACAGTGCAGGTGACTCTGATTTACCATAACATCTGTTATCAGCACCGCCTGAGAGGCCCTCAGGGCGTTTCTGACGGGAAACCGGTAAAACAGGCAACAAACCACCCGAAAACCCGCCAGAAACGCGCAGGCTCTGTTTTTACGGCATGCATGAGTATGCGCACAAGTGCATAGCGCGGAAATTCACACCATTCAGCCGGGGTAAGTCCTGTTTCCGGCGTTCTTCCCATCCGAAAACGGTGAACGGGGACGCAATTTATTGCGTGGCCGTGAAGCGTTGCCGGCGCAGCCGGAAAACCCGCTGTCAGCACGTTCAGGAAGGGGGTGATGTACAAATGGCACAGAGGATGAAAGTGACGTATGAGCTGAAGGAATGATGTAAAAGTGATGTATAAGTGATGTAAAAGTGTTGTAAAAGTGATGTATGAACTGAAGGAGCGATGTAATTCTGTAGTCAGGAAGAATAACCCGTTCATGCAGGCATGAACGATACAGTGAGGAACGCTTTTTTTGTCACGATCTCCCCTTAACCTGCGTAAATCACCCGCCATGGTTGATTATTTTTCAACCTCAAAATGGTCATACACCTAACGCAGCCGCGATTTTCATCGCAACTGCATGAATTAAAAGAAAAAAAAGGAATATTTCGTTTTCACGAGTAATACCCGGGTATTAAAAATCCACTGTAATTACATGAAAATAAAGAAATAAAAGGTAATACCGGCGTATTACCACGTACGCGGGCAAGCGAAAAAGCTATAACGCTTCCCGGCCGACAGGCGACCCAAAATCCACAGGGGCATGCAGGTTCTCTTCAGTAACCTGCGCCATTAAATCAAAAAGGTCATATTCGCCGGGAAGCTGCGTATCAGTCGAATCCAGTTGTTCATCATATTCAGATGGCATGGGGTGATATCCAGTAGCTGAGAGGTTGTTAGCGGGTTTCGGGGCGCAGCCCTGAACCAGTCATGTAGCGCTAGCGGAGTGTATACTGGCTTACTATGTTGCCACGATTGCGAAAATCAGTGAAGTGCTTCATGTGGCAGGAGAAAAAAGGCAGCACCGGCGCGTCAGCAGAATATGCGATACAGGAGATATTCCGCTTCCTCGCTCACTGACTCGCTACGCTCGGTCGTTCGGCTGCGGCGAGCGGTACCGGCTTACGGACGGGGACGGAAATTTCCTGGAAGATACCAGGAAGACACTTAGCAAAGAAGAGATAAGGCCACGGCGAAGCCGTTTTTCCATAGGCTCCGCCCCCCTGACAAGCATCGCAAAATCTGACGCTCAAATCAGTGGTGGCGAAACCCGACAGGACTATAAAGATCCCAGGCGTTTCCCCCTGGTAGCTCCCTCGTGCGCTCTCCTGTTCCTGCCTTTCGGTTTACCGGTGTCATTCCGCTGTTATGGCCGCGGTTTCTCATTCCACGCCTGACACTCAGTTCCGTGAAGGCAGTTCGCTCCAAGCTGGACTGTATGCACGAACCCCCCGTTCAGTCCGACCGCTGCGCCTTGTCCGGTAACTATCAACTTGAGTCCAACCCGGAAAGACACGACAAAACGCCACTGGCAGCAGCCATTAGTAACAGGAGTGCACGAGAAGATAGATTAAGAGGTCTTGAAGTAGAGGCCTGACTGCGGCTACACTGAAAGAACAGTTTTGGTAATGGCGGTCTCGTGAACCCTGTTACCGGGTTAAGCAGTTCCCCAACTGACTTAACCTTCGAACAAACCGCCTCCCCAGGCGGTTTTTTCGTTTACAGAGCAAGAGATTACGATTCATTGAAAAGGATCTCAAGAAGATCCTTTGTAGATTACTATCAATTAATCTTCCGAACATGACACCAGTCACTGTTGATTACGGTTAAACCGCTCCGTAACAGGTTTCCCTCGTATTGGTGACTTGCAGCACCAAAGAAGCAAAAAAGATAAATATATCTACTTATTGAGAGATGATATATTTATTTCCAAAATGCTACAGATACATCATCATGAAACTAATTAACTCATTCGCCCTGTCATGTTTCTTCTTTTCAATTAGCGCCCTCGCCGCACAAGAGCTGGTAATTAACAATTCAGCCCTACACATTATCTTTGCTGACGGCACAGAGGCTAATGTATCCTCATGCAGTGACTTTATCTCTCTAAATCAAGCAGGTATGAAGATTAAGGAGCTACCGGATCTGTCAGACCCTGATTACCAGCAGGCGCATATGGAGCTCAGCAAATGCCTAATGCATTCTTGGGCTATCCAGAACGGATATACCCAAAAAACCAGTTCGGCAATCACACTTGATGAGGTAGTGAAGCACTTCCCTGCGACAGCAGACCTGAGCCCAGCCTCTGGTTATAAAACTATGCTGCAAACAATACCGGACTTAAAACCGAAGGATGACCGCTTTGTGTCACATACCAAAGAGGAAGGGTATGTGATTAATGATGCTTGGACATTTAAGAACTCATCCGGCCAAGAGGCAGATTTCGTGATGTTGGTGGGCTATGCAACCGGAGGTACAATGGCTGTTGCCCGTCTCTGGCGAATAGATTCAAAAACCACCACCCCCTGGGGTGTTACCGAAATAAAGCCATAAAAAAAGCCGCATTATGCGGCTTTTTCTTATTTATTACCTGCAGCAATAAACTGGTCGTGTGTGTCTTTGTTACGGGAATCACCGATGCCAGTGCGATGGCTTTCAGTCGCAGCTCTGGTCCAGTCTTTACGATTTACTGCCGCATTGAAATTAGGGAATTCAGAGTGCAATTTCCCTTCTCCCAAATTATACAGCATATCATGCAATGCAGTCTTGGCTGGTTGCGGGAAGTGGTCGAAGTCAGTATACATGTTGCGCAGGGTGGTACGATCCTTGTCCAGTTGATTCACGCAATCCGCAACCAT